>NZ_JAVAYL010000055.1:0-718 GCF_054185225.1 Bradyrhizobium sp. 18BD
GTGCACTTGATACTTTAGCACATGAAATTGCTAATCGATTAGTTGCTAATGACAAGAATGAAGCAACTTTGGAAATGACTAATAAAATGGCAACGATTCGTTTTACAGAACCTACGCTGATTGCATTAGCAGGGGGTAATGTCAAAGCTTACACTGAGCATATGACTATATCTCCATATAAATTGTATTTGTTAGATAAAGGCGATGTTTTAAAGTTTAGAGAAACAAGTTATACATCGCGAGTGTATTTAGCTGTGGGAGGCGGATTTGAATTAGATGCATGGTTAGGATCTAACTCAACCGACTTTAATGTAAAAATTGGTGGTTTTAAAGGTAGAACATTACAAGATGGCGATGAAATAAAGCTTAAGAGAGATTATACAGCTCGTCATCATACGTTATTTGAAAACCTTGCTCACACGAAACAAACAGATTGGGGTATTGATGGATACGCCTTGTCATTTAATTATATGTCTGATGTATTTCATGTCGTTAAAAATAAAGGTACGGAAGATTTTAAAGAAGATGCCATTCAAAGATTTGTGAAACATGATTATAAAGTAACGAGCAAAGCAAATCGCATGGGAATGATGCTTGAAGGTGAAAAAATCAAAGCTTTTTATGAAGATATGCCGCCGTATCAGACTGTCAAAAAAGGAACGATACAAATTAAGCGTGATGGCACACCTATTATCTTATTAAATGATCATTATACGTT
>NZ_JAVAYL010000056.1:0-707 GCF_054185225.1 Bradyrhizobium sp. 18BD
GCAGTATATCGCTTGACCAGTAGAAACAAGGCGTTCAAAACCAAGTCTTGCCATATATTCTCTAAGCTCTTCAGCTATAAAATACATGAAATTAACCACATCATCTACTTTGCCTTTAAAACGATCTCTAAGTTCTTTATCTTGAGTGGCAATACCAAAGGGACAAGTATTAAGATGACAAACTCTCATCATCGTACAACCCATAACAATCAAAGGCGCAGTAGCAAAGCCAAATTCTTCAGCTCCTAAAAGTGCAGCTATAGCTAAATCGCGTCCATTCATCAGCTTTCCATCAGTTTCTAATCTTACTCTATCTCTAAGCTTGTTTAAGATCAAAGTTTGATGCGTTTCAGCTAAGCCTAACTCCCAAGGAATTCCCGCATGCGGTATAGAAGTTCTAGGGCTTGCTCCTGTTCCTCCATCATAACCTGAAACAAGGATTAAATTCGCTCCTGCTTTTGCCACACCTGCAGCAACTGTTCCTATACCATTTTCGCTTACAAGTTTTACTGAAATTTTGGCGTCTTTATTCGCATTTTTTAAATCATAAATGAGTTGAGCCAAATCTTCTATAGAATAAATATCATGATGAGGTGGTGGAGAAATCAGCGTCACACCCGCTGTAGAATGTCTAGCCTTAGCTATCCAAGGATAAACTTTAAAGCCCATTAATTGTCCGCCCTCGCCTGCTTTTGCTGATCACGCGT
>NZ_JAVAYL010000057.1:0-685 GCF_054185225.1 Bradyrhizobium sp. 18BD
GTAAACCTAATTTTTCTTCAAACAATTCATCATAGTCTTTTAAATCATAGCCAAACAAGTCAAAAACACCTGTTCTTGATGCTCTGCCAGCTACAATTTCGGCTCTACCATGAGAAATCAAATCTAATGTCGCGAAGTCTTCAAATACTCTTACAGGATCTGTTGCACTAATAATCGTTGAAGAACTTGAGACTTTAATATGCTTTGTCGCTTGGGCAATTGCACCTAACACAACCGTATGTGCCTGTGTCGTAAAATGTTCCTGATGACTTTCACCAACTGCAAAAACATCAATACCCGCTTCATCTGCTAATTTACTTGCTTCAATAATTTCATTAATACGTTGCTCATAACTAACTTTTTCACCTTTAAATGGATTCAATAAATGATCACCTAAGGAATACAAACCAAACTCAAGAGGTGTATTTTTATTCATTTCTAATTTTGCCATTAAACATTCTCCTTTATATTTCGTGTAACTTACTTTCAATTTGTTCACGTTCTGCTTCTAAAAAGTCAGGCAAGTTCAATTGACTTCCTAATTGTTCAAGAGGTGTATCAATAGTAAATCCAGGCGCTTCAGTCGCAAATTCATACATAATTGAATTATGGCGATAGTATAATGATTTAAAGAAATAGCGATCAATTATCCCTGAATTACTTTGTGGTTGTTGTTGTAATTTCT
>NZ_JAVAYL010000058.1:0-665 GCF_054185225.1 Bradyrhizobium sp. 18BD
GGTCAATTGTTGGCAGGTGCAATTAAACCTGATAAAGGTAAAGTAGTTTGTACTGAAGATTTGTTCTACGGATATATTGAAGATCAATCGTTAATTCATCAAACTGTTGAAGCTTACACAGCGCAGTTAGTTCAACTATTTCCATATGAAATTAATGATCATAAAGCTGAACAGATTATTCAATATGCACATTTAGGCGATTATAAAACGAAGCCGGTTAACCATATTTCGAAAGCGGCATACGCTCAATTACTATTAAGTATTGCACGCTCATCAAAGTCAAATATTATTATTTTAAATCATGTTATTGACTATTTAACACCACAATTTATGGAACGTGCGATTGAATTAACAAATGATTATATTGAAAATAATTTAACGATTGTGTCAATTGGTGATGATATTGATAAAATTTCACAAGTGAGTAACTATATAGCTTGGTTTTCACATGGTCAATTAAGAATGGAAGGGTCACTTAAACAAGTTATTCCATCTTTTAAAGAACATGAACGTGATCGATTAAGTCTAAACTCAAAAGAAGAAGTTGAAAACTTTGATTTAGATTGGAAAAAGAATCGTACAAGAATACCGGAGATGACCTATAATTTCAAACGCGTTGAGCGCTATAATCATGCAAAACCTCCTAAGTTTTTAGTGCGTTTTTG
>NZ_JAVAYL010000059.1:0-655 GCF_054185225.1 Bradyrhizobium sp. 18BD
ACGCGTGATCAGTAGAAACAAGGTACAATCCCAATCAAGCGTGTTCTGACGTGAAATAATATCCTCTCCTATAGCACAGGCACAAAGTGAAATGGCCGATTCTGCCTGGGGGTAATTTTTGATAATTTGAGTTAACACCTGTTCAATTTGAATTGGACTTTCCATTTTCAGATGAATCGCTTCGGCAGGTAAAAAACGTGTGACCCCGCCATAAGCCTCTACTTGAATATTAATTTCACTCATTTTAACCTCCTAACATATGCATACTAATTTTTCGAGGCTGTTTTTTTGCATAAATTGCTTCAAACCCAGATTCTTTATGCCAAATATACTGTTGAATTTTCTGTTGCAGCTGCTGTTTAAACTCAAGATTAAAGCTGGTCAATAAAACATCCAATTGAGGTTTTAAAGCCAAACCTTGAGTCGCAAATAAACAGTTATATAACTCACCTTGAGCGGTCATGCGAATACGATCGCAACTGCCACAAAATGCGTGACTAATGGTTGAAATAATCCCGATTTCATACTGTTCATCTAGCAAATATCGTCTTGCAGGTTCGCTTCCTTGAGTTTGTAAATGAAGTTGATATTGGGTCGCTAGAACGGTCAGTATGTCTTGCTCTGTGACCACATCCTGCTTTTGCTGATCACGCGT
>NZ_JAVAYL010000060.1:0-628 GCF_054185225.1 Bradyrhizobium sp. 18BD
TCCTAGATCG
Source organism: Bradyrhizobium sp. 18BD (assembly GCF_054185225.1). Lineage (NCBI taxonomy): Bacteria > Pseudomonadati > Pseudomonadota > Alphaproteobacteria > Hyphomicrobiales > Nitrobacteraceae > Bradyrhizobium > Bradyrhizobium sp. 18BD. The sequence goes on from NZ_JAVAYL010000060.1 coordinate 11, forward strand.
TCGCGCCGGGCACCGCCAGGCACCGCGACACCTCCAGCTTGGCTTCCGGCTGGTGCGGCGCCAATCCGATGCGGCGCCCCGCCGACGGCCGCTGGCGACCACCCTTCGCCTTGCCTGACGAAACGGCAGGCAAAGCTACGCGGGCGCTAGACCGACCAAGCGATTACCCCACGCGTCAGCTGTCTTCGCAAGAACCCCGGATCCAGGTCGCCAGCGTACGCCCGTTCGAATCGAGGGTCACCAGGTCGGCACTCCAGCCTGGAGCAATGCGACCATGGCTGCCTTCCAGCCGGAGGAAACATGCCGGGTGGCGACCAGCCATGTTCAGCGCCTGTGCCTGCGATACGCCCAGCATGGCTTCCGCGTTGTGCACCGCCTGCGCCATGTCGAGATCCGACCCGGCGAGCGTGCCGTCCTCGTTGACGCAGACACCGTCGACCACGTCGACCCGATGCCCCTGCAGCATAAAGCTCTTCTCGATCTGCCCGACGCTCGGCATCGCATCGGTGACGAGCATGATGCGCTCGCCCTTGGCATTCAGCGCTACCCGCATCGTCGCAGGATGGACGTGCCGCCCGTCCACGATCAGCCCGCACCAGCTGTCCCGATCCTCCAGCG
>NZ_JAVAYL010000061.1:0-621 GCF_054185225.1 Bradyrhizobium sp. 18BD
TGGTAATGATGAGCCGGCATTGTTGAAATGTATCCTTTCGGCAGTTCCTTTAGTTTCAGCCCTTAACTGCTGTATTTCCTGTGGACTTAATGGTGCAATTTCCATAGCAAGTAATTGAATAATTTTATAATACAAAGTAAAAGCCCAGATTAATAACAAAACAGATGCAGAATTATTAATTTTGAACATAACAGATTGTATTAAATGGCAACAGCAACGATTTTTACCGATAATGATTTTTTATATGCCAGAATCTCCGGCCGTATTGAAAAACAGATCAGAGAAGGTTTGCTCAAAACCGGCGATAAATTACCCCCTGTTCGTGCATTGAGTCAGGAACAAAATATCAGTATAAGCACAGCTTTTAAGGCTTATGTAGAACTGGAAAACATGGGCATGATTGAAGCCCGGCCAAAATCAGGTTATTATGTTCGGTTTTCTCCATCACTATTAACCAGATCCCCAGAAAGTAAACCACCTATAAAAAGCCTGGAACAGACCGATGTAAGCCAGATGATATCCATGATTCATATTAACATGACCAAAGAAAGTGTTTTACGTTTATCACAATCAGCACCTCATCTAAGTCTGATACCTGTGTCAAAACTTAGTCGCTCCATG
>NZ_JAVAYL010000062.1:0-587 GCF_054185225.1 Bradyrhizobium sp. 18BD
GGTGATCGAGTTAAAGCAGGTGATATTATTGCATATTCAGGCAATACAGGTAAACAAACGACAGGCGCACATTTACATTTTCAAAGAATGAAGGGTGGCGTAGGTAATGCATATGCAGAAGATCCTAAACCGTTTATCGATCAGTTACCTGATGGGGAACGTAGCCTATATGATTTGTAGTTATAGAAGAGTGCCCGCAGTCTAAAAAATTAAGCAATCATTGTGTGAGTATGATACTTACATAATGGTTGCTTTTTTCAATGAAAATCGTAATGCTAAGTCATACTTGTTTGATTTAGATATTACTTAAAATGTAAGACAAGGTTGTTTGCATTGGCAGTGAAATATCGCACATAAAAAAACATTATTGTCACACTAGAAAATAGTTGTGCACTATATCAATTTTCTGTATAAAAGTTTAATTCTGACAGTAATGTAAACGTTTACAATTTATGATTGACATTAATAATGACTGAATATATGATTTATGTAAGTATTTGTGCAAACGTTTTCACAAAGTGTATTGCACAATCAAACTGTAAACAAAGTATGGGAGGCATAACATGGCAGAACTAAAGTTAGAGCAT